>DAOTMJ010000004.1:169791-184471 GCA_035450225.1 Candidatus Hydrogenedentota bacterium | reverse complement strand
ATCTTTGGAATCACCTACCCGGAAACGCGGTCAGGCGGCGGCGGCGGTGGTGGTGGTGGCGCGGGTTGCAGCGGCAGCGGCGGTTCCGGCGGCGGTGGCGGCGGTGGCGGCGGCAAGAGCGGCGCCACGGGGGGAACAGGTTCGGCTGGTAGCGCCGGGACCGGTCAGACCGGCGGCGCAGGCGGCGATGGGGAAAGCGCGATTTTCGGTCTTTTCGGCAAGGGCGGCGTGGCCGGTTCCGGCGGCGGCGGCGCCAATGGCGGCACGGGCGGTTCCGGCGGCATCGGCGGCAATGGCGGCGCGGGCGGTACGGGCGGTTCCGGCGGCGGCTGTTTGTTGTTATCAGCGCACGGACTGCTTGAAATCAAAGAGGGAGTGAATCTCAATATTTCCGCCGGATTACCGGCGGCTGGTGGAAACGGCGCCGGCGGAGGCGCTTCGGCGGCGGGCACGGCGGGCGCGTCCGGTGGCGGCGGCGGCGCGGGCGGCGCGGCGGGCGATTTGGGGGTCCTGCCTTTCAGTCTGGCGCAGGCGAAGGGCGGCACGGGCGGCACGGGCGGTTCCGGCGGCGCGGGCGGCCAAGGCGCGGCGGGCGGTTCCGGCGGCCAAGGCGCGGCGGGCGGATATGGCGCGCCCGGCATGGTAAAGTTGCACGGTTCGGTGGTCAAGGTGGCACAGGGCGCGCAGGGCGTGACGATCGTGGCGAACAACGCGGGCGGTTCCGCGCCGGAACAAAATGGCAAGTTTACCCTCGTGTCCAATATGACCGCGGATGCCCAAGCCGCCAACCAGCCGAAATCCAGCACGCCCAATCTGGTGCGCGGCGCAACAACCAACGATGCCCTGCTCAAGGGTTTCAACGCATATATCCTCGACCGATCGCCCCTGATCCCGAATTTGAACGGCGGTCCCGCAACCAACGGATGGTGCTTGGATTCCTATTGGAATCAGGACGAAGTCGAGGCCCAGCCTCCCACGGGCACGCTGGATGATTTGCGCTACTGGATTTTCCCAAGCATTTTCGATGGCTTCGATCAAGTCGTCATCAAGAATAATTCCGCTAGCGTGACCCTTGCCAATGTCACCGTCAAGGCGGGCGACAACCGTAAACGCCTGATTCGCGGCGCGGGCGGCGGCAACGGCATCCTGCTGCCTAAGCAGTCGTGGACGGTCACGGTGCCCACCGGCATGGAGGTCCTCATCAATCTGGACGGTGAAGGCGCCGGCGAAGCGGGCAGCATTTACGACAGCGACGGCCATCTGGGCGATTTGAACATGTCCGGCGGAACCATTTCGGTGGATACCGGAACCCAGGGCGGGCCGCAAGGCACGATGACGGCCGATGGTTCAACGTATCTGGCCCGGACGGATATCCGCCCCGAAACTGGCGAGGAAGTGGCCGTGTTCGAGTTCGCCAATGTGAACGTGACCGGCGCGACAATTACCCTGGCGGGGTCGCGGCCCCTTTCGATCGCCGCGAGCGGCGACATGGAATGGGGCGCGAACATCACCGTTCCGGCCGGCACGCTCGGCGGCGGCGCGGGTGGCGCGGGCGGCACGGGCGGATCCGGCGGCGCGGGCGGCGCGGGCGGATCCGGCGGCACGGGTGGTTCCGGCGGATCCGGTGGTATTGGCGGTGGCGCCACTGTCGTTCGCGGGGCCCAGGGAAGCGGTGCTGATGGTTCTCCGGGTTTGGCAGGCACGGCGGGCACTCCCGGCCAAAATGGAAGCCCCGGCGGCGCGGGAGACACCGGACAACTCGGCGCGTTCGGCTTCGGATCGAACGGTTTGCGCGGCGTGGGCGGTGTTGGCGGTGAACAAGCCGCGGGCGGCACGGGCGGTTCCGGCGGCGCGGGCGGCGCACAGGCCGCGGGCGGCGCGGGAAAAGACGTAACGGCCAGCATCGGCAACAAGACCGGTGTGGCGGGTACTTCGAACAACGGTTCACCGGGCCCCGCGGACTTGACGGCGGGAACGGCGGGTGCGGCGGCATCTTCCGGTGGCGATGCGTCCTTTGCCAATCTCGCTCAAATCGCTAATTCATTGAATGTGGTCGCCGGCAACGGCGGCGGCGGCGGCGGCGGCGGCAGCGGCGGCGGCGGCGGTGGTGGTGGCGGCGGCGGCGGCGGCGCATCCGGCGGCAGCGGCGGCGGCGGTGGCGCCGGCGTGGCGTATGACGTTGATTTGTTTAATATTCATTACCGTTGCGGCGGCGGTGGCGGCGGCGGCGCCGCTTCGGGCGGAAACGGTATTGCAAACGCCAATACCACTTGGCCCGATTCAGCGCCGGGCGGTGGCGCGGGCGCAACCGGCGGCAGCGGCGGCAATGGCGGCGCGGGCGCTCCCGGCGGCAATGGCGGCACGGGCGGCAAAGGCGCGAACGGCGGCGGCGCCGTCATTTTGGCCTCCAAGGGCCTCCTGCGGATTTCGTCCCCATGCACTCTCGACGTTTCCGCGGATTCGCCCGAAAATGGCGGGAACGGCAATCCGGCGGGGTCGTCTTCGCAAGGTCCGACCAACGGCAGCAGCGGCCTGCCCGGGGCTGCGGGCGGCAACGGAGTTGGAATCCTCAACCTCAATATCGCCTCGGGCGGCGGCGGCGATGGCGGCAGCGGTGGCACGGGCGGCAATGGACGCGCAGGCGCAGCCGGCGGCGCAGGCGGCGCGGGCGGCGCGGGCGGACGCGGCACGCCGGGCATGGTCAAACTGCACGGCTCGGTGGTATTGGCCGGTTCGGCAACCATCACGGCCAATGGCGGCGCGACCGCCAGCCCGGACAACAGCGGCGCCGTCACCGTGATTTCCAACATGACCGATGCCGCACGCGATGCCTATAAGCCCGCGGCGGGCACGGCTTCACTGGTGCGCGGATACACGACGCACGATCCGCTGTTGAAAGCCCACAACCCGTTGATTGGCGGAATGTCCCCCTTGATTCCCAATTTGGTGGGAGGTCCCGCCACGCGGGGCTGGTGCGTGCCGAATTATTGGAACGACGGGATGGAATCCCCCTTGTTCGACACGAACAATGGCCTTCAATACCGCGTGTTCCGTAATGCCGATGGCACGTCGGTCTTCCGCGGATTCGATCAGATCGTCATCCGCAATACGGGCGCCGAACCGATGACGGGTGTGTCCATTGTGATCGGGGCCAATCCCCCGGCATTGATTGACGGCAACGGCGGGGTTCCGGGTGAATTGGCCGCGGGCCAGACGTGGACGACGACCCTTGCGGCCGGGGCAAGCGTGAACGTTCCCAACGCCACGGGCACGGGCGGCTCGGGGGACGGCCCCACCGCCGCATTCACGGCGACACCGCTTTCGGGCGGGCGGCCGCTCGTGGTCCAGTTCGGTGATCAGTCCACGCCCGGAACGAGTCCGATTACCTCGTGGTTATGGGATTTCGGCGACGGCGAAACCAGCAGCACGCAGAGTCCGAGCCATGCGTATGTCACGGCGGGCACGTATAGTGTCTCCCTGACGGTTACGACGGCCTTCGGAAGCAGCACACGGAACGAACCCGACTATATTCAGGTAAGCGATCCCGTGGGTCCCACGGCGAATTTTGTCGCGAGTCCTGTTTCAGGGACGATCGGCCTGACGGTCCAGTTCGGCGATGTCTCGCAGCCGGGCAGCGCGCAAATTCTGACTTGGGCGTGGGACTTCGGCGACGGCGGCGCCAGCAGCGAACAGAGTCCAAGCCATGTCTATGCATCGGCAGGCGTTTATGACGTTTCCTTGACGGTCACAACGAGCGTCGGATCCAATCAAATCATCAAGCCCGGCTTGGTTACCGTGACGGCGCCGGGCGGACCGTCCGCGGCATTTGCGGCAAGTCCGACCGGCGGATTGGCCCCGTTGAGCGTCCAATTCGTTGACATGTCGAATGCCGGCGATCGACCCATCACGTCGTGGGCGTGGACTTTCGGCGATGGACAAACCAGCGACGAACAATCCCCGGCGCATGTCTATTCGACGCCGGGCGCCTATACCGTGGCGCTTACCGTGACCACGGAGGCCGGAAGCGACACCGCCACGAAGCCCGCCTATATCGGCGTGTCGGCGCCGGGCGGTCCCACGGCCGATTTCACGGCGAGTCCCCTGAACGGAACGGCCCCGCTGTCGGTGCAATTCGCCAATGCGTCGCTCCCCGGCAGTTCACCCATAACGGCCTGGCTGTGGAATTTCGGCGATGGTTCGCCCCCCAGCACGCTCGCGGCTCCCGTGCACGTGTACGCGATGCCGGGCGCCTATTCGGTCACGCTGACGGTAACGACGGCCGAGGGCAGCGATTCGCTGACGAAGCCGGATTATGTGTCCGTTACGCCCGCTGTGGCGCCGGTGGCGGCCTTCACGGCAAGTCCAGCCGGCGGACTCCTGCCCTTGGCGGTGCAGTTCGTGGATCAATCCGTCCAGGGCACATCCCCCGTCACGTCTTGGCTGTGGAATTTCGGCGACGGATTTACCAGCGCGGAACCCTCGCCGCTGCACACATATCAGGCGGCGGGATCCTACACGGTCACCCTGACCGTGACCTCTGCGGCGGGCAGCGATGCCGAGACCAAGTCCAACCTCGTCACGGTGACCGCCCCGGCGGGGCCGACGGCGAACTTCACGGCCAACCCAGTCAGCGGCGCGTCGCCGCTCGCGGTCCAGTTCGCGAGCACGTCGCTCGCGGGCACGTCGCCCATCACGGCATGGTCGTGGGACTTCGGCGACGGATCGCCGATCAGCACGGATCAGGCTCCGCTGCATACATATAGTCTTGCAGGTTACTATGATGTAACGCTTTCCGTGACGACGGCAAACGGTTCGGATTCCGAGCGCAAGAACGTTTATGTGAGCGTCTCGCCGGCGACCAATCCGTCGGCGGCATTCTCCGCGGCGCCCACAAGCGGATCGAATCCACTGACGGTCCAGTTCACGGATCAGTCCACGCCGGGATCGACCGCGATCGCCGGATGGTCGTGGAATTTCGGCGACGGAACGACCAGCACCGAACGCAATCCCGTGCACACCTACACGTCGAACGGATCGTTCACGGTTTCGCTCACGGTCACGCCCGTGACGGGATCCGCGAGCACGTTGTCGAAGCCCGACTTCATCAACGTCGCGGAAGGCACACCGGTGGCCGGCGTGATTGCGCTGAGCGTGTTGTGCGGCGCGATGGTGTTGTGCGCCTCGCGTGTGACGCGCAAACGACCGTAAATAAAGGCTGAAAACGATGCGGCCTCCTTGTCGCGCGCCGCTGCGCGGCGAGGAGGCCGCGTGTTTTTTTCGCCGAGAAGCCCGCCATGGAGGATCAAATCGGACACCTTGCGCGAAAAAAACCGGAACACAGGAAACGATGCAAAAAAAATGCTTGCATTTTTCCTCGATGTTTGCTATGGGAAGCCTAAGCGAAGGATACAGTTGAATCGAACACGAAGGAAACACGGCGCGCGATTCGCATCGCGCGCGGCCCATCGGAGATCCGATGAAGACGCGGGGAAGGCGCGCGGACAAGGCGGCCTGAACGGCGTGCTTCGTGCGGTCATTCTGGTGGAGTAGCGGCACACGCAACGACATTACGATCTGTGGACATGAGGGTCTATGTGTAAGTGTAGTACAGTATTCTTATATGTCGAAAGTGTGGGCCGGGGGGGCGTCGGCGCATCGCGGGCTGCGGGACGCTGGACGCCTGAATGCGGGCCAGGGTTTCTTACGTTGCCCTCCGCGCCTCGCGCGGAGTAACGACACGGGTCAAGCGCGTAAACGGGCCGTCGCCCGATAACGCCGCGGGAGTCGCCTTAGGGCGTTTCCCGCGAATACCGGCGCCGCGGCCAGTCGCCGCGGACACGATGCCGGACGTGTGTGTAGTGTGGGTCGAAGGCAAGAAACGTAAGGAGAAGCATCATGGCCGCAAAGAAAGCAGCCGCGAAGAAACCGGCGAAGAAAGCCGCCGCCAAGAAGCCCGCCGCCAAGAAGGCGGTAGCCAAGAAACCGGCGAAGAAGGCTGCGGCGAAGAAGCCCGTGGCGAAGAAGAAATAAGCGACGGGATTTGACGCAGTACATGTAAAGTGAAGGTCCGCGGGCATTTGGGAGGATCGGTTTCCCGGGGCCGGCCAAGGCCGGGTGTGGGGGTGTTACGCCTGCACAGCATCGCGAAACCGGAGACTGTTGTCTCTCGATGCGCGCGGACCTTCGACTGCCTTAAAAGGCAGGAATAACGGCGTAAATAGTTGTCGTCGAAGGTCTTGGCTTTTTCAGGGTGCGGAAAAGGCCAGAAGGATCAAATGGGATTTTCCTGCCAGATTGTTATTGAAAAATAACGAACAACCCCTACCCCTCTTGTCAGTGACAAAAATTGTAAATTAGGGTCTTCATTTGTCGTTCGACAGGGCATCTTGTCGGCTTTCACGCCGGCGATCAATCAGTATAACTTCTTTTTTGATAATGAGTTATATAATATTCTTTAAAGTTGGCACGAACCGTGCTTTCTAAAGGCATAGTTGAAAATGACCTTGGGATGTTCCCGGGGCGTCATGGAAACAGGGACCAAAACAGGAGGATAACCTATGAAGAAAAGTGCCGGCTTTACCCTCATCGAACTGATGATCGTGGTGGCCATCATCGCCATCATCGCCGCGATTGCGATTCCGAACCTGCTGCGTTCGCGTCTGCAATCGAACGAATCCGCCGCCATCGGCAACCTGCGCACGATCAATGGCGCCGAGACGGCCTTCCATTCGGCCAACAGTCAATATGCCCAGACCTTCGATGCGCTCACGACCGCCACGCCGCCGTTCCTTGATGGCACTGCAGCCTCTTGGACCGCCGCGACCGGCAAACAGGGCTATGTGTTTACGTTGGGTGCGCCCGCGGCCGGTGGCACGCAGAATTATGCCGCGACCGCAGTTCCAGTAACCTATCAAACGACCGGCAACCGGTCCTTCTTCACGCAGGCCGACGGTGTGGTGCGTGGAGCCGACAAGGGCGGCGCCGCTGCGGATGCCAGTGATCCGCCCGTTTGATCGTGATGTAATGGTTTTTGGTTCGGCGGCGAGGGCAATCTCGCCGCCGTTTCATTTTTTCAGCTTATCCGTAGGTGGCTTATGCGGATGACGCATTGGTAAGTGACAAGGCGTATCGCGCACAGCAGGAACAGAATGATGCGGAGGGGGATTTCGCTGTGGGGGATCCATGCAATCAGCGCCATCGCGAGGGTCATCGAAACGATACGGCCGACGGCCAGGGGAATTTCCCATGCGGTGATGTATTCGATGCGTTGCGATGGTTCCTCGGCACAGTCCTGGATAACATCCATCCGCAGGCTCGAATAGGGGACGCCGAAAAGGGGGCCGGATATGGAGCGGAACAGGCCGAACAGGGAGAGCGTGACGATATTGACCGGGAACAGCATCATGGCGCCGGCCATCATGAGCATGGCCACGCCCCGGCGCATGTACGCGCGGCGCGTCCGGGCGGTCACGGTGCGTCCAACCCAGTAGGAGACGGCGACGCTGGCGAGCGCCTGAAACGAGGCGAATCCGCCAACGCCCAGTTCGCTTCCGGTGCGCACGTACATGAGCAGCGACAGGAGGAAGGGAAAGATGCTGAACGATCCCGCGAGCGACAGCGATGCCCACATGATCCATTGCCAGTCGCGCTGATCCTTGCCGGGAAACAGCGCGCGCATGATGCGGAACGGCCGCGGCTCGCTGTCGCGCGGCAAGAGGAAACTGAGTCCGAAACACGCCATGTACAGCAGAATCACGATGCCGAAGAGGAGGTGGTATCCGGCATGGGGCGTCGGCGCGAAATGGATCAGGAAACCGCTGACGACGGGCGCCATCAGGCTCACGACGCCGCTGACGGCGGAGAGCATTCCGAAATAGTAGTCGCGGCGCCCGTAGGGCGTCACGTCGAAATTGAAGACGTTGGCGCCGGCCCAGAACACGCCCCATGTCGCTCCGAGAAGGGCGCCGAGCACGACGGCATGATCCGGCGACCGTTCGCGCAGGTGCAGCAGGACCGCATAGAACACGGCGTGCATGGCCAAGCCCATGCGATAGGCGTGGAGCCGGTCGCGCGCCTTCGAGTACCATCCCGCGAGGACGAACAGGACCGGCGTTACCGCGTAGACCGCCAGGTAGTATTTGAACACGATGTTGAAATCGTGGCTGTTGATCCAGAGGTACACGCTGACGAACACGGAGCACAACGCCTCGGCCATGCCGAACAGGGCGTTCAGCGCGATTGCGACCTTGGCCTTGCGCTGCAAACGAGGAGGGGAATCCGCCGCGCTCATGGCGCAACGAGAGGGGAAACGATGCGCTGGGCCCACTCGATGAACGGACCCGGGTACACGCCGAGGAGCACGAGCGCCGACACCAGACAGGCCAGAATGGACGCGCCGGTCCCATCCACGGGCGGGAGGGCCGCCGCCGGATCTTTTTCATCGGGCGGATCGGCGATGATCGCGAGGAAAACGCGCAGGTAGTAGAAAAGCCCGATGGCGCTGTTGGCGACGAGCGCGAAGACGAGGATCCACTGCGCGGACTGCGCGCCGGCGGCCACAATATAGAACTTGCCGATGAACCCCGCCGTGAGCGGGATGCCGGCCAAGGACAAAAGCATCGCGATGAACACGCCGGCCACCCACGGCCGCCGCCAGAACAGGCCGCGGTAATCGTCAATGCGCTCAGGTTCGCGTCCCGCGCGCGACAACACAGCGATGACGCCGAACGCGCCGAGGCTGGTCACGAAGTAGGCGGCGAGATAGAACGCGATCGCGACGGTTGCGAGCGGCCCGCTGGACAGAAACGCAACCAGCAGATAGCCTAGATGGGCGATCGACGAATAGGCCAGCAGCCGCTTGACGTTGTTCTGGCGCAGCGCGAGCAGGTTGCCCGTGAACATGGACGCGACGGCAATAACGGCGAACGCGAGCGCCAGGTTCGGATACGCATGAACATCAATGAGGACGAAGTAACGCAGCAGAAACGCGAATACGGCGCCCTTCGACACCGAAGCGACGAAGGCCGTCACGGGGGCGGGCGCGCCCTCGTACACGTCGGGCGTCCACAGATGGAAGGGGACCAGCGCCAGTTTGAAGCCCAGGCCGGCCACCATGAGCGACAGGCCGATGATGAACACCGCATGATCCGTCCCGCCGGCCGGGGGGCGCTCCACGGCAAGACGCATGAAGTACATCGTGCCGGTCTCGGCGTAGACGAGCGCCATGCCGAACAACAGGAAGGAGGCCGAACCCGCGGCAAGGACGAGGTATTTCAGCGCGGCCTCCGTGCCCGGTTCACTTCGGCGCGAATAGGCAATCATGGCGTACAGCGACACGCTCAGGAGTTCGAGGCCGATGAAGAAGGAGACGAAATGCGTGCTTGCGACAATCACGCCCGTTCCAAGCGCGGCGCACAGAAGGAGCACATGGTATTCCTCGACCGGCTCCGGCCGGTTCCGCCAATACACGTGCGACAGCGCGGCGGTCGCGGCGGTGGCCAGGAACATCAAACCCAGGTAGAAAAGCGAATAGTTATCCATAATCAGCAACGGCGTCACCTGGCGATCCGCCGCGTCCACCCACCGGGTGGAGATCGCCGCCATGAGCAGCGCCGCGATGGTCCATGCCGCCGCCAGCCCCGGACTGCGCCGTGTCGCGCACATGAGCAGAAGTCCCACCGCTCCCGCGGTCACGATCAGCAACGGCGTCAGAGTGGGTATTTGCGCAACGGTTATCATCGCACGCCGCCTCCGGAACGGGGAATGGACGAATGGATTTGGGCTTGTTGTCCGACGATTTGCATGTGTTGGATGGCTGGTTCGGCGGTCTTCAATATGGGGGCCGGATACAGGCCCAACCAAACCAGCGCGGCCATCAGCGCGGCGAAAATCGCGGCCTCGCGCGGCACGAGATCGCCTATTGAACGTTGCAGCGCGTTGGGACCGTGGAAGGCCTTCAACACGATCCAAAGCGAATAGACGCTGCCGAGGACAAGCCCGACCGCCGCAAAGCCCGTCATGTACGGATATTCGCGGTAGGATCCCATGAGGACGAGAAATTCGGCGACGAAATTGCCGAGACCGGGCAGACCGAGCGACGCCAGCGCGAAGAACATCGCCACGCCGCCCATGCGCGGCGCGGTGGACCACAGGCCGCCCATGAGGCGGATGTCGCGCGTGTGGACGCGCTCGTACAGCCCGCCCACGAGCATGAACAGCGCGCCCGTGCCGAGACCGTGGCAGATCATCTGCATGACGGCGCCCTGCAACGCGATCGTGTTCCACGCGAAAATGCCGAGCAGCACGAAGCCCATGTGGCTGACGCTCGAATAGGCAACGAGCCGTTTCAGATCCCGCTGGGCAAAGGCCATCACCGCACCGTACAGGATGCCGGCGACGGCAAGGCCCATGACGACGGGCGTAACCAGCGCCGCGCCATCCGGGAACAGGGGCATGGCGAAGCGGATCAAGCCGTAGGCGCCGGTCTTGAGGAGCAGGCCGGCGAGGATCACGCTGCCGGCGGTCGGCGCCTCGGTATGCGCGTCCGGTAGCCAGTTATGGACGGGCACGGCGGGCAGTTTCACGGCAAACGCCGCGAAGAACCCAAGGAACATCCATAGCGCGGTCCGCGGCGGCAGACCAAGCCTCATCAACACTGTGTAGTCGAAGGTGTACTGGCCGGTTGCGCGACCATGGTGGAAATACAGGGAGACGATGGCCACGAGCATGATCAGGCCGCTGAGTTGCGTGAAGATGAAGAACTTGACCGCCGCGTAGACGCGGTTTTCGTGTCCCCACAGGGCAATCAGGAAGTACATGGGAATGAGCATCATTTCCCAGAAGAAAAAGAACAGGAACAGGTCGAGCGCCATGAACACGCCCATGATGCCGGCCAACACCCACATCAGGTTGAAGTGGAAGAAGCCGACGCGCTCCCGGATTTCGGTCCACGACGCCACGATGGCCGCGACGCCCATGAACGCGCTGAGCAACAGCATCAACAGGCTAAGGCCGTCCACGCCGAGGTTGATGTGGATGCCCAGTTGCGGGATCCACGGCGCGTCGAACCGAGCCAGCCACGCGCCCGTTGACGGCGGCCAAAGCCAAATGACGGCGGCCAGCACGAAATCCGCCGCCATCGCGGCCAGCGAAATCCAGCGCGGCGCGTTCGGGCCGCGGCGTTCGGCCATCCAGGCCGCCACACCCGCAAACATCGGAATCGCTATCAGCCAAACCAGTATCATAGGAAGACCACCAGCGCGGTCGTGGCCGCGGCGCCGATTGCAATGGCCGCCATGTACCAGCGCAAATTGCCTGTTTCCGTCTTGACCATCAGGCGGTTGCCGCCCGCGGCCGCATACGCGACAAACGTGTAGAAGGAATCAATGAAATCATTCCGGTTGACGTGCGCGATCCCGTTGAACGGCCGCACGAACAGACGGTCGTAAATCCAGTCGAATCCCCAGCCTACGGTCAAGAGCGCGTGCAGGGAGGCGCCCCACGGCGTTTCGCACCATGCCTTGACGAGTTGCGGCCTGCGCAGGAACAGAACATACGCGACGGCCAGCCCGGCAAGCACCGTGGCGATGGCCGCGATCTGCAATCCCCACTCCGCGGCCAGCGACGCGTGGCCGGCGTGTGCCTCGGGCAGCGCCGACGACATGAAATGCGTGAATGCGGGCCAGTTGCCGAGGGTCGGCGGGATTTCGAGGAATCCGGCGACGGTCGCCAGAACGGCAAGGGCGCCGAGCGTCAGGCGCATGGGAAGGCGCGGCTGCGAATGGACATGGCCGTGCGCTTCGCCGAAGAACGTGATGAAGACCATCCGGAACGTATAAATCGCGGTCAGGAACGCCCCGAACCATCCCGCCGCCCAGAAGATTGCGCCGCCGTGTTGCGACATCCACGCGTTGTAGAGGATCAGGTCCTTGCTGTAGAAACCCGACGTCACAAAGGGCATGGACGCGAGCGACGCCGCGCCGATCAGGAAGGTCCAGAACACGAAGGGCAATTTAGCGCGGAGACCGCCCATGCGGAAGATGTCTTGCTCATGGTGCAGGCTGATGATGATCGCGCCGGCGGCCATGAAGAGCAGGGCCTTGAAGAAGGCGTGCGTGAACAGGTGGAAGATGGCCGCGGACCATGCGCCGACGCCGAGGGCGAGAAACATGTAGCCGATCTGGCTGATGGTCGAGTAGGCGAGGATGCGCTTGATGTCGCGCTGGACCAGCGCCGCGCTGCCCGCCAGCAGCAGCGTGATGGCGCCGATCGCGGCGACGGCGGTCTGGACGGCCGGGGCCAGTTCGAAGACGACGTGCGTGCGGGCGATCAGATACACGCCCGCCGTGACCATCGTCGCGGCGTGAATCAGCGCGCTGACCGGCGTCGGGCCGGCCATCGCGTCGGGCAGCCAGACTTGCAGCGGCAACTGGCCGGATTTGCCGACCGCCCCGCCGAGCAGGAATGCCGCCGCGAGCATGGGCGCGAACATGCCGGGCTGCCAGTCGTGACGCGCGCGCGCCATAAGCTCCTGAATGTCGAGCGTGTGCAGATGCCAGTACAACAGGAACAGGCCCAGGATCATCGCCGTGTCGCCGATGCGCGTTACGAGAAACGCCTTGAGGGCCGCGCGCCCGTTCGCGGGGTTGTCGTACCAGAACCCGATGAGCAGGAAACTGCACACGCCGACGCCTTCCCAGCCGAGGTACAGCAGCACAAGGTTGTCCGCCAGCACAAGGATGAGCATCGAGGCGACGAACAGGTTCATGTACGCGAAGAAACGCGCATAGGCGGGGTCGTCCGCCATGTATTCGGTCGAATACACGTGAATCAGGAATCCGACGCCCGCGACGACTAGGATCATGATCAGCGACAAGGCGTCGAGGTGGAGGGCGATGCGCGGGGCCAGCCCGTCCACGCTCATCCATGTCCAAAGGAGTTGCGTGTAGGCGTGGCCTTCCGGGGGCGTGGCGATGAAACGGTATGCGATCATGAACGCAATCGCCGCCGACAGTCCGACCGATCCGCACCCGACCCACGCAATCGTGGAGCGGCGCATGCGGCCGCCCCCAAGCGCCAGGATCAGGAATCCGGCGAGGGGCAACGCAGGGATCAGCCACAAAGCATCCAGCATGGTCAACCTCGCATCCGCGCGGCCGCGTCAGCGTCCAGCGTCTTGAATTGATGATAGAACCGCAATACCAGCGCAAGGCCCACGGCCACTTCCGCCGCGGCCGTGGCCAGAATAATCAGAAACATGACCTGCCCGTCGGCCTGCCCCCATCGCGCACCGGCGACGATGAACGCCAGTCCGGCGGCGTTGAGCATGATCTCGACCGACATGAGCATGTACAGCACGTTGCGCCGGACCAGCAGGCCCGTCAAGCCGATAACGAACAACCCGGCCGCCAGCAGGAGGCCATGTCCGAGGGGAATCTGCGCCATCATCGGACATCCTCCTGTTTTCGGACGAGGTGATACGCGCCGACAAGTCCGGCCAGCAGCAGCATCGAGGCCAATTCAACCGCGAGGACATAGGGACCGAACAGGGCCAGGCTGACCTGCCCCGGCGAGACGGATCGCGCGGAGACCTCCGACACGTCGCGAAACACCGCCACCCATTCCACGAGGAGTATCAACGCAAGCAGCGCCGGCCCAAACCACATTCGCGGCTGAAGCCACGCGCGCTCCTGTTCCTCGGTGCGGGGACCGAGGTTCAGCATCATCACGACGAAAATG
This sequence comes from Candidatus Hydrogenedentota bacterium, assembly GCA_035450225.1. NCBI lineage: Bacteria > Pseudomonadati > Candidatus Hydrogenedentota > Candidatus Hydrogenedentota bacterium. The sequence continues at coordinate 170,734 of DAOTMJ010000004.1, read as the reverse complement.
AACAGGACCATGATGGCGCCGGCGTACACGATGACTTCTAGCGCGGCGATGAACGGCGCGCCCAGCGCAAAGAATACGAGCGAGATCGCCAGAAAAGACACGACGAGATACAGCAGCGAATGGACCGCGTTCAAACAGGTAATCACGCGCAGCGTGGCGACTAGCGCGACGAGGGCGGCTATGTAGAAGGCGAAGGTCATAGCGACAGGCTCCGCACGTCCACGGGCGGCAACTCGTTTTCGGCTTCGCCCTTGCCCTTTCCGCCGATGGCGATGCCGGCCACGCGGTAAAAATTGTAATCGGGATACTTGCCGGTCCCGGAAATCAACAGATGCTCCTTCTCGTAGACGAGATTCTGCCGGTTATACTCGCACATCTCGAAATCGGGGGTGAGTTGGATGGCGTAGGTCGGGCAGGCCTCTTCGCACAGGCCGCAGAAGATGCACCGCGAAAAATTGATGCGGAAAAATTCGGGATGGCGCCGCCCGGTGTCGTCGAATGTCGCCTGCAACGAAATGCAGTCCGTGGGACATACCGCCGCGCACAGGTAGCACGCGACGCACCGTTCCGCGCCGTCGGGATCGCGGGTCAGCACGATCCGCCCGCGCCAGCGCGGCGGAATAACGGGCTTTTCCTCGGGGTACTGCACCGTCACGCGCTTGTCGAACGCGTGCTTGAACACCACCCACAATGATCGCAATGAACTCAACATCGTGCCTCTACTCGAATTCGCCTCGTAGTCCCGCGCCAGAACTGAGTTCGCCTGGCTGGAGTCCCGTTAGGGACGATTCGACAATAGCCCAGGACGTTAGTCCTGGGGTTTCTCGTTATACGTCCCGTCAGTCCCGCAGGGACGTGTGAGAAACAAAAAAACACCGATTCAAACGTCCCTTCGGGACTTGCATGACGAACGGCGCACGCCAACCCAGGACTCGCGTCCTGG